>NZ_JBXYJH010000044.1:0-581 GCF_057396215.1 Psychrobacter sp. CX18
GCTGCCGCTACTTTGTTTTGTGCATCCGTTAGGTCATTGATGCCATCATTGTTAGCATCAGTTACGCTAGGTACAACTACCTGCTCAACTGCTTGTTCTCGCGCAACAAGCGCATCTTTGGCTGATGTTTCAGTATCGTTGTTTGGCTCAATACTATCAATTGCCTCTGATGCCGCCTGCTTAGCTGCTCCAATCTGCGTGTTTAATACCTCTAGCTGCTCTTTATCTTCTGTGCTAAATGGACTGCGAGCCGCTATCTCTTCTGCTTGCTGTTGTAAGTCAGCAGCCTGTTTAATGAGCTGATCTACTTGACTAATCTGTGTATCAACACTGTCTTTGATGCCGTTAGAGTTAACATCATCAGCACTTGGTACTGTGATACCTGTTAATGACTTAAGCTCAGTGCTAAAGGTGTTTTTACCTTCACTGTCAGGCAGCTGTGATACTGCTTGCTCTGCAACTGCTTTGGTTATCGCTGCTTGCTGCTGAGCATCTCTTAAAGTGCTGTACTCATCTGGATTTATGACGTTGTCTTGCTCAGCTTGTTCTAGCGCCTGGCTCGCTGCTTGCTCCGCTTTTTT